>NZ_NWTH01000034.1:0-19869 GCF_002531555.1 Sinorhizobium sp. BJ1 | reverse complement strand
CCTCGTAGAGCGCGGTTCGCACGCTCCCATCGCCGATCTTCGAGATGCGACCGCTATGATCCTCGCCCGATTGATATTTCTTCGGCGTCAATCGTGCGGCCCCACCGCGCGTGATGAGCGGAATCGCTCCGGCGCATCGACGGCCGCCACAAACGTCAGCGCCACCAGGACGCCAACGCCTGGCGTCGTCATCAGCCGAAGTGCGTTGTCGTCCTGACGGGCGATGGCACGCAGCTTGCGCTCAAAAGCTGCAAATTCCTGCACAAGCGCGTCGCGCACCTTCAGCAGTGCCGTCGCGGATCGCTTCCAAGGCCGAATGGCCTGCGACCAGCTCGCGGATGCGCCCCGCGTAAGTGCGCCGCGTCGTCGGCCCGACCTTGAGGCCGAAGCCGCGCAGGATGCCCCGGAGGCTCATCTCGATGTCGTGAAGCTTGCCCTGAATGAGCTTGCGGGCGGTCAGCAGAGCACGCACCTCCTGGGCGGCAAGAGATTTGCAGTGGACCGGCCTGAACCAGCCAAGCCGCATCAACTGCGCAATGCCCCGTGCGTCCTTCTCGTCGGTCTTTACCGGCATCGTCTTGAAGGCTGCACGCACGTGGCGCGTCTCGATCAGCTCGACGCAAAGGCCTGCTTTCACCATCCCGGCATGGAGCCACTGCGACAAGGGACCGGCCTCCAGACCAATTCGCTCCATCGCCACGCCGTGCGCGCCGAACCAGGCGATCAGCGCATCGGTTCGCTGAGGATCTTTGCTTCGCGCACAATGCGGCCGTCCGCATCCACCACGCACACACTTGAGTATTCCAGGGATACGTCGATGCCGGCATACTGCTTCATGGTCGTCTCTCCGTGCTGCTATGAGCAGGCCACTCCTCACTCCGCGACACCATCATTGTGAGGGACGACCACCGGCCCTTCAAACCTGGCGGGCCGGGTCCCGCCCGTTACACCATCTTTTGAGCCCAGAACGTGAACATCATCGCAACGAGCCGGGCACAGGGCTCGTGAAGAACGGCTCCCTTCGACCCCTTGCGGACACAGACTGCCCCCCGCCGGCGCATAACCCCGGTCTGCGACCGCGCCGGTGCGCCGACGTTTCGCTGTTTACACTTGCTCGTGAGGCAATGTAGGGCCATTCTCAGGGCGGATCCTGGCTGTTCGCCAAGACGAGGGTCAGGCAATTGTATTGCTCAATTTTCCACCTCGGCAACATGGCGGAGGCCGAACGCTATTTTGCCTTGAGGGCATGTTCGCCCAGCACGGAGGCGATCTTGGCACACTTGCCGTGCTGCCCTTTTCTCGACTGATCCCACGGGGCCAGGAGGTTGTCCATGTCTGCGCGTTATGCCGACCATCCGTTACAACCGGGCGAGCGGGCCCCGAACATTGTGCTGGATGCGATCTCAAGCGAGGGAAAGATCACACTTGATGATTTTCGCGGCCGAAGCCCGTTGTTGATCGGACTGTTCCGAGGCCTGATGTGTCCGTTCTGCCGACGCCATGTCGCGACGATGGCACAGCTCAACCCGGTCCTACGTGAGAAAGGCATCGAATCTCTCGCGGTGGTAAACACCCCGGTCGAACGCGCGCGACTCTATTTTCGTTATCATCCAATAGCCGGTCTCCTTGCCGCATCCGACCCGGGGCGAGCTTCGCATCGCGCCTTCGGCTTACCCCTCCTCGAGTTCACGGAAAATGAGACCGACTGGCCGTACAAGGTCGGAATGGACGTTGTCAGGACAATGCGGGTCGACCGGCCGGGGGAGCTGCCTGAACCGATGGATCCGGCCACAGCGGCCGACCTTCTCAACGAGAAGGATGGCTACGAATTAACCGAAGCCGATCAGCACGTGAGGATACCCGGCCATATGCAGCTTGTCGGCCATTTCCTGCTCGATCGAGAGGGTGTGGTGCGCTGGCGCTTCACAGAAGTTGAAGAGGAAGCCTGGAATGTGTGCCAGGCGCTCGATCCCGAAGAATTGATGTCGGCAGCTTCACAAGTCGCACATTGACAGCACTCGACGACCCACTGCCGTGTGATCCTGTGCGTTGAACCATGGTCGAGGTGGCTCGGGCCGGAGGCTGAGGTCTGCCCGTAGGCATCTCCGTAATAAGCCCATTGAATGGCGCGGGGAAGGATCGAACGTTAGAGGCATCGAGCCTCAGCGCATATGCGGGGCGACGTCCGCTCCTTGCCGGGATCGTGTCCCGAGAGGTGGTGTAGGTCGCGGCGAAGGCCGTGCTTTCCGACATAGAGCCGGAGGGATATCAGCGGGCCACAGCGGGCAGACTGATTTGCGGATCATCGCTCATTTGCGCCATGGTCTCAAGTGTCAGGTACCGGGCGCGTTGGACGGCCCATTCGTCATTCTGTTCAAGCAGCAGTGCGCCGACGAGACGGACGATGGCTTCGTCGTGCGGAAAGATGCCGACGACCTCGGTGCGTCGCTTGATTTCGCCGTTGAGACGCTCGATTGGATTCGTCGAGTGCAGCTTTGCCCGGTGCTCTTTCGGGAAGGTCATGAAGGCGAGCACATCCTCTTCAGCGTTGTCCATGATGGTGGCGAGCTTTGGAACTTTCGGTCTGATCTGATCCGCGACGCTGCGCCATTGAGCGCTGGCTGCCTCCGAGGTCTCCTGGGCAAAGGCCGTTGCGATGAAGGCCGAGACGACCCGCCGGCCGCTCTTGCCGGCATGCGCCAGAACGTTTCTCATGAAGTGGACCCGGCATCTTTGCCAGGTGGCGCTAAGAACCTTGGTGACAGCCGCCTTGAGGCCTTCATGCGCATCGGAGACGACAAGCTTCACACCGCGCAATCCTCGGCGGGTCAGCCGGCGCAGGAACTCCGTCCAGATCGGCTCGGCTTCGGACGTGCCGACTTCCATACCAAGTACCTCACGCCGGCCGTCGCTGTTGACGCCGACGGCGATGATGACGGCAACGGAAACGATGCGCCCGCCGCGGCGGACCTTCAGATAGGTGGCATCGATCCAGATGTATGGCCAGTCACCTTCAATCGGCCTGTCGAGGAACGCCTTCACCTTGACGTCGATCTCCTCGCATAGCCGCGACACCTGGCTCTTGGAGATACCGCTCATGCCCATGGCCTTGACCAGATCATCTACCGAGCGCGTCGAGATGCCTTGAATGTAGGCTTCCTGAATGACGGCCGTCAGAGCCTTCTCCGCCATTCGACGCGGCTCCAGAAAGCTTGGGAAATAGCTACCCTTGCGCAACTTAGGAATGCGCAGTTCGACGGTTCCGGCGCGCGTCTCCCAATCGCGGTCACGGTAGCCGTTGCGCTGGACGAGCCGCACCGGGCTCTTCTCACCGAAACCAGCACCGGTCGCGCCGCCAACCTCCAGCTCCATCAACCGTTCGGCCGCAAAGCCAATCATCTCGCGCAACAAATCCGCGTCGGCGCTCTTCTCAACAAGCGAGCGCACGTTCATCATGTCGTTGGTCATCGGTGATCTTTCCATCAGGTTGGTCTTGAACAACCCGACCCTAAATGGAAAACACTGATGGCCGCCTAAACCTCAGACCTACACCACCTGATGGGACACGATCCTTGCCCGGGATCACAGCGGGTCAAACGGCTGCTTTCCACCCGACTGGGACGATCGGAAGCCAGCAACATGCCGCCCAGTCCGGGATGTCGACTCCTATCCCTCGCCTTGAAAGGTATCGAACCGCCGGCCCGCTAATAGCTTCGGCGGGAATGTCCGAGCGGTCAGTGATTGTTCGGCTCCTGCATCAATTGCGGAATGTCTCGCTTGGCATGTAGCACGCGCCACACATCGACATCATCTGGCTGGTCGCGATAGAAAATGAGATAGGGATATCGCTTCAGAGAGACACTCCGTAGGTCAGGCAATCCCAACTCGTATGCATATCGCAACGATCCGGCCTCCGGATGGCTTGCGATCAAAGCGTACGCCGCTTGAAGTGCGTCGATAAAGCCGAGGGCGACCTCGGTTGCTATTTCGCGTGCATAATAATCAATGGCCGCCTCGACGTCGCTGCGCGCCAACTGCCGCGGGATAATAGTCTTACTATTCACTTGCTGTGCTGACCACGAACTTGATCGCGCAGACTGGTGAAATACTCCGCGTCGACCGGCTCAGTTGGTGCGGACGAGGCCCCGTCAAGCAACAGCCGGCGTAACGCGAGGCGATCCTGATCTCGACGTATCAACTCACGAATATACTCACTACTTGTCCCATAACCCCGTCCGGCGACTTGCTCATCGACGAAGCTCTTAAGATGGTCCGGCAGGGAAATGTTCATTGTGCCCATGCAAGTGACCATACCGGCTTTGGCAAAAATTGGCAACAACCGCTCGCCTTCCCTTCAACCACGAGGCCGACGTGGCGATGCCGAATCCGCGGCATGGCAGTGACTCGTGGAAATACAGGTCCGCATGCTGCGGGCTGATAGGATGAAAGACGCCGGCAATTGTGCGACGGACACGGGAATTGAAACCTTCGACCGAATTGACATGAACGGCGTCCCGAACGTATTCGCGGCTGGAATGCTTCACGGTGTCATGCCTGGCATAGTTCTAGCCGAGGGCTATGAACGCTGTCGCCTCATCACTCATCAAGCCGGCATGGGGTTCGATCTGCGTTCCAGCGGCGCGCGCCGCTGCACGTAGCGAAAGACCCGTCACCACCGCAGCACGCGCGTCACCGGCCGGAGTGCCGGGTGTGACGTCATCTGGTCGCTGCACCATCACCATGACCGGTGTCTTCTGCGTGTTCGGCAGACCTTTTCGGCCTCGTCCAGGCGGTGGATCGTCCAGATTTATTCTCGGCCGCCCACCGAGATGAAAATGGTCGATCTCCACCGTGCGATCGAGCATGTGCTCGCGCGCGGCCATGAGACGCAACGCGTGTCCCATCCGCCAGGCCGTGGGTTGGCTCACCCCCAGAGCCTCCGCCAGGCGCACCGAGGACAAACCTTTATCCGACTGCAGCATAAGCCACATGCCCTTCAGCCAGACACTCAAGGGAAGCTTTGTGGAATGCAGAGGCGTGTGTGTCGTCACCGTGAACTGGAACCGGCAATCGCCGTTGGAGCATTGATAGAGACCCGGACGCGCACGCCGCTTGCCAGCATCGCGCCCGGCGATCGCGATCGAGCGTTTGTGTAACCACAGGCAGGGCAAACTCTCCCACCCGGCCACACCATGCTTTCCAGCAATCTCCGACACTGCTCCTCATCGCGAAAGGCCACGATCATATCTTCCGCGATCCGAATGTTGGTAAGCGCTGCAAGCATCGTTTCGGACATTCTCATCTCCTTCGGATCATGCCCGGAGAATCGCATGGCACACCTTGGGTAGCAACGCGATTGCTGTCTTTCGTTGATAAATACTTGATACATTATGCGATCTTCTGAGCACAGAACGGGAACACACGCGGAGCTGCCGGCCTCACCGAGGGGCGGCGAAAGCTGTGATCAACCTGATAATGACCAGAAACCTGAATGGCACACGGTGCAGTGAAGATGTAGCGCCGAGCGAGCCGAAGCCGATCGCGACCCCAAAGACCCCGGCGCCGGCGATCAGCGGACCGACATGGACGCCAAGGCCGGAGAGCACCATCATGCCGGCGACCAAGGCAATGAAGGCGGCAAGGAAGTTGCGAAGGATCGGCAGCAGCGTGCGCAGCCGCATGCCGCGGGCGAGTTGCGCCGAGTCGGCGATGTCGACGCTTGCCCGCTTCAGGTGGAGATCGATGGATCCCTTCGCCAGTTGCCACGGAAGATCCGATTGAAAACATCGTCCTGCATCATCGCGCTGCCGTTCAAACGAAAAATGACCGCGAGCCATGCGGCGGCAAGCGCGATGATTGTGAACCGGGCACCGCGGTCGATCAGCACATTGCGCACGACCCGGACGTGGTCTGCCGCTTCGGTGTCCAGCATCGTCCGCGTCGTCGCGCTGATGAAGCGCAACAGCGGCGGCAGGCAGAGAACATAGATGCCGAGCCAGAACACCACCTTCATGCCCGCGACCCACGCAAGCCAAAGCAGGACGAGGAAGCCGATGAAGAGTGCATTGCGCATCATCCGTCGTGCGGCTGTCAGTTCGAAAACGGGCCGACGCAACAGCGTATCGATCGCGAGGCCCAGTACGATGAGGCCGAGGACGGCGGCGGTTAGATCACGGACGTCGGCCGGAATCGCGAGTGCCTGCATCATGTCGATGGCGGCCCACAGAAAAGCCGCGGAACAGGCCAACAGCACGAATCGTCTGTGCCAGAAACGCGCTGCATCCGGCGCAAGAGATACACTCCCCGGCGCCTCCGGTACCCCGCCGTCCTCGTATGCGGGCTTGAACACGGCCGCAGCGATCGCGATAAGCAAGCGTGCGGCGATCCAGGCGAGGAGCAGCGGGGCGACCGCCGCCTCGAACTGACGTGGCCAGCCGGCTAGCACGAAGGCTGCGATCGCGGCTACCGCGAAGACGACCAGCGGCGCGACACGAAGAAGCGCGGCAAGACCTGGACCGAACTGGGCCGCGCTTCGGCTTGCGCTGCGCCGCAGGACGTAGCGCAGCAGGAACTCGGCGCCGTAGCCGACAAGGAGCACAAAGCCGAGACCCCGCAGGATCGGCATCGTTCCTTGGTGCATCTCGGAAGCGATGCGCTCTCGCGCCGCCATCCATTCGGGAACCATCCGCGGTACGGCGCTCCGCAGGCCGCCAAGGTGTCTCCTGATTTCTGCAACCCATTGCGATGCAAGGCCCGCCGGTGGCGTGGCGGTTGCCGGTGCGGCGAGCTGCCTGGCGGTGAGCCATTGCCGCACTTCCGGGTCGTCCAGCAGTTCGATGAGTTGCTGGACCTTGACGGGCGGCGCGGTGGCGATCGCCGGCCTCTGGGCTGCCACTGGAGCGGCAAGCTCAAAGACAAACAGGAGGAACAGAAGGATCGAGGCGGGAAGGCGGCCTCTACAACGATGCCTGAAGACTGCGATCATCGGGTTGCACCCCTATCCTTTGCAGCGCCGCGATCACCAAAGCCGCCGAGCGATGGGTTTGCCCGCTGCGTAGCCATGGACACCGGCGCACCCCCAGCTCAATGCCTTCATTAGAAGCGCCTGCATGGTCAGGAGCGCTTGCAGCCTAAGGATTGTGGCGTCTAAGCCGTTCAGTCGTTGACAACGCTCCATTTGTCGTCCGGATCGAAGCGAACGATGAACGGCACGATCGCCTCGGTGCTGGCCCCAAGATCCCTCTCGTAGACGATGCCCTGCTGGTTGACGAGGAAGGTGTTGACGCCGGTCTCGGCATAGGTGACCGGCCAGGCGATCAGCCCGAATCCTCCGATCATGTTGCCGTTGATAACGTAGTCGTATTGGCCGCCGGCAATATTTTCCCCTTGCGAGGTCAGGATACGGAAGCGGTAGCCGAAATAGCCTTCGCCGGCCTTCGCCTTTTCCAATGCGGCTTCGCTGATGGCGTCGCCGACCGGGCTTTCGCCATCGCCCTGGTCGGCCGGCCAATAGAGGCCGTCGGTCTGACTCGGCTTGCTGATCAGTCTCTGGGCATATTCGAAGACGCCGTCAGCATCGCGATCCCGTGCCGCATAGTCCTTCTGCGCCTCGACATAGGAGCGTACCGTCTCTATCGCCTCGAGCTCGTTCTCGCCGATGCGGCGGTTGACGATCTCTCCCAGCCCGACATAGGTGTCGAAGGCCCATTTGCCGTCCTCTCGCTCGGTGATCGGGAACGGCATCGGCCATAGCCGGTCGCCGATCTCGATGATCTTGCGATTGTCGAGATCGCGTACGACGACCTTACGGGCAGCGCCCTCGCGGATGAGGGTGAAGGTCTCCATCGCCCCTTCGCCCGTCTTCAGCTTTGCCGCGTCGAGCCCCAGGAGTTTCGCAAGACCGTCGAAGTCATTGGTGGTCAGCGCCGACTTGAAGGCGTCCACCGCTTTCGACGGATCGTCGAACACAGGCGGGTCTTCCTCCGCCGCGTAATCATCGACGCTTGCCGGCGGCTGCGCCTGCGCGAGAGCCATATTGATCGGCGCATTGACGAGCATAAGCGCAATCGCCGATCCCAGGAGAAGTGTATGCAAGAGCTGCGTCATGGTCGTGCTCCCCCTTCGCTCAACGTCTGCGACCGCCACGCTTGATCACCTTGTGCGATCCGCCGCCGCGGTGGCCGCCGCCCATGCTCTGGCCGCCGCGCCGCGAGGAGGCGACCTCTCGCATACCGGAGTTGACGCTGCCGAGGCCCGACGGTTTCTTCGGCCGGTTCTGGGCTTTCGCGGCCATCTTCGGCTTGCCGGCAGGCCGGTTGGCGGAGGGCTTGTTGCCCTTGGTGCGGTTGACGCTGGGCTTCGCGCCACCGGCTTTCGCCTTCGCGACCGCCTGTCCGCCGCCGGGACGTGCGGCAGGCCGTGCCTCTGGTCGCGGTTGAGCCTTCAGGCCCTCCATCGTGCTCTTGCGCACATCCTTGATCTGGCCGGCGCCAGCGCCCGGACGTGCGGCCGCCCGGTCGCGATTGATTTCGGCGGCACGGTTGCGGATGTTGTTGTCGCCGTCCGCCTTGATGGTGTTCCTGATGTTCGTGCGGTCGAACTTCTGGAACTGGTCGCGATCGATGTTCAGCTTGCTGCGGTCGACATTCTTCCAGTCGATGTCGTTCCAGTTGATCTTGCCGTCGATATCGATGTTGTTGAAGCACTTGTTGCAATCGACATCGATGTCGCCGTCCCAACGACCGCCCCAGATACCCCAATCGTCCCAGTCGATGACGGCGGCGAATGCCGCGCCGGTCACCGCTCCGGCGAAGAACGTCGCGGCCGGATAGTAGTAGGCCGGATAAGGATCCGGATAGTAGGCCACCGGAACCGGTGCGTAGTCCGGCTCGTAGAGCATCTCCGGCGGATACTGCGGCACGTAGATCGTTTCAGGACTCGCCGACTGGATGATGATGTTGTCACCCTCCTCGACCACCTTCACTTTGGCGTTGGACTTGATGATATCCTTGGCGACTGCCTCGTCGCGCAATTGCTGAATGGCGATCAGCACGTCCTTCTGCTGATAGGCGATCGCCTGGCCGAAGCTCTGCGTCCATTCGAGATCCTCGCTCATCATCTCGACGATCTCGGGATAGTTGAGCAGCGAGATCACGCTGCCGTCCCAGCCCTCCTTCGGCTGAAGGTCGGGATTCTTCGCACGCGCCTCGAGAAACCGCTCCGCCTCGATGATCTGTAGCGGGAAAAGCGAGGCGGCGGAAACCAGCGCCACCAGTTCGTCCGGATAAAGCGCGATCCGGGCGACGAGTATCTCTAGCTCTTCCTCGGTGAGCGCTTCAGGTGCGGCTTGCTCCTCCCCGGACGAAGCAGGCGCTTCCTGGGCGGGGGCTTCGGTCGCCTGCAATGACAGCATAATAGTCATCGCGCTGCTCAGTGCAATGATCCTTGTCGCTATCATCGTTTCACTCCTTCCCGCCTTACTTCGGAGCGTTTTCTCGGTGTTGTCGATCGCCCAGACTAGAACTTTATCGCGAGCCCCAGAATGGGTCCTTGCTGGACGGCGTCGAACACGAAGCCGCCGTTGCTATAGTCCACTCCGAGTGCTCGATATCCGGCAATGGCCGAAATCCGGTCGTTGAAATCGTAGCCGAGCCCCAGGGCGACATCCCAGTCGATGTCGGCACCACCGCCCCCGACCAATCCCCAGCCCGTCAGGTAGATCTCCGGCGTGAAGGAATATTTCCCGCGCAAGCCGACCATGCCGTCCACCCAAGCGGCACTGTCTTCTCTCTCGACGCCTCCAAGAAGGCCGCCGTTGAACGAGATGGTGGTTTCGACCGACCACACCTTGACACCGCCCACGACGTCCAGGTGACCTTCCGGACCATCCAGAACCGCATATCCCACGCCCAGCAGCCCTGAAAAGCTCTCCGACGTCACGTCGACGTCATTCGCCAGGATGCCAAGCGGGGTTTTGGCGTCGGCGGAGAGCTTGGTGTAGATGACGTCACCGATGACGCTGAACCGGTCATAGCGAGCCTCGCCCGCCGCCATGAATGCGAAATCGAGATGGTCGAGGATATTGCCGAAGTCAGCATCCATATGCACCGTCGGCAACCCGAACTGCGACGTATCGCCGGACAGCCCGGCCATCCAGAAATACGGAGCCACCGAGAACGTCCAGCCAGGCTGGGATTCGGCCGGCTGAGGGGGCGGCGCCATGAGCGGCGATACGTCGGCCGCCTGAACACCGGTGCAAATCATCGCCGCGACAGCGACGGAAAGCCCAAGTCTGATGGAATTCGTCATTGCCTGTTCCTTGTCATTTGGCGGGATCAAAAAGGTCGGCCTGTGCGGTCATTGCCGCGCGGAATCACATGGAGCTTCCCGCATTGCTGGTCCATTCGCAATGCACGCCCCCGCTGCTGCCTTCTTCGTTCCGCCGGTTCGCCCGGCCATGTGACTGAGGTGATGGGGATAGTTGTCTCGGGTATGCTGATCCACCACGGCGACCGGAGCTGCGAGGATCAGACCTGCCGCGCTGCCAGCCGCAGCGGCTGCGCCCGTCGTCCCGGCAATGAGGTGGTCACCGAGACCCATCCGGCTGTCCGTCAGCGTCTGCCCTTCCGAGATGCGAGCGCCGATGAGCTGCACGACCTGCGGAGATTCTGCGAACTTGCTATGGTGAAGACCGTCACCGGCCTTCACCTTCGTAAGGTCGATAACGGTGATCCGGTTCGCTTCGAGCTCCTGCTTGTAAGGATGGCCCTCCGGATCGATCGATCCGAGCCGGGGAATGTCGCCCCAGACCCGGCGCGAGAAGGCGAGCGCACGGTCGTCGCGCGACACGAACAAGGTGAAGCGAGCCTGCCGCTTGCCCATGTCTTCGATCTGCGAACGGAACACGTCGACATCGACATCGGGAGCCGCAAGGATCACGTTCTTGAACTTCGCCGGTAGCTCACCGTTCCGTATCGCCATCTGGCGCAAGCCTTCAAGCGCCAGCCAGTTACCCATCGAATGCGCAAGGATCGATACTTCCTTCACCTCTTTGTCAGCGGCCAGGTATTGAAACAGCGCCTCAAGGGCATTGCGCGTGTAGTTGGTGCTTTCGCGGTCGTAGCCGTAGGCGAGCAGGCTGCCGCGCGACGGCCAGGTCACCAGAACGGGCGCGCTCTGCACGCCCGAATCGTGGACGATCTGGGCGAAGCGATAGACAGCATCCTCGAACCGGTTGTTGAACCCATGGATGAACACGAGGACGCTGCGATCCGGACTCTTCTTGACCGTGGCGTTGAGCCAGGTTTTGGCCGCGTTGGTGGTCAGGTCGTCCGCCTTCAGGGTCGCGAAGTCGGTCGCCGGATCGGGCGGTAGCCGCTTCGGCCAGGCGACCTCACCGGCCTTGCGAACAGGCGGGATCGATACCGTGATGTCCGCGAAGGCAGGCGCGCGTGCCCGATCGCCCGTGAACATCTCTCCGGCATGCTCGGAGCGGCCGCGGGTCGTCCCGATCAGCATACTCACCCGGCTCGCGTCGGGCGACGTATCGGCCACTGGCGTCAGCACGCCGTTTGGATGCCCGCCGCATCCGGAAGGCAGCACGAGCGCAGCACAAACAAGGAGGCAGCGACAACGCAGGAACAGCGAAATCAGACGATACCTGTTGACGCTAATGCTCACTGCACGTCCTTTCGCCGTCCCTGTGTTTCAGGTGCCGGGCGTGTGCTCGCCATGCATTGCTTGCTCAAGGTCGTCGACGCAGAGAGCAATCGATCACTTGATTTTTACAATGCCTTGCCACGCTCACCACACGCGAAGTTTAGTGATAGGCTCGCGTCCGTAGTATTGTCCTTTGGGGCAACGCGACGTCGTAATATTTGACTGAAGCCATTTCAGAGGCGTTCCCCAATGATACTTTTCAGCCTCCTGGTGTCGCATGATTGCTTTGTTCCAGGCACGTCCCGGCAGAACTCGCTCGACTCCATCATGCCAGAACGGGTCCGCCCTCATTTGTCTTCTGCTCGTCGCGATTTTCGCGGTGACCGGCATCTGTGCCGCACAGGTCGCAGGCCCGGTTCCGCGCGTCCTGATCCTCTATCCGTACGACGAGCGAATTCCCGCTACCAATATCGTCGGCGAGGCAACAAGAACACGGCTGCTGGAGGCGACCTCCGGCAAGATCGAACTCTTCTCGGAATTCCTCGACCTTTCCCGATTCCCCGAGGCGCGCCATGTCGAGCGGATGGCGCGCTATCTCGCCGAGAAGTACAGTGATCGCCGTCCGGATCTGGTCATCGCACTCGGTGAGGAATCGACCCGCTTCATTGTGAGGAACCGGATTGCGATCGCGCCGGATGCGAAGATCGTCTTTGGCGGTTTCGGCGGTGCGACAGCCGAGGAACTGCGCTTGCCCGACGACGTCGTCGGCGCCTTGACGGAATTCGAGGTAAGGAAAACCGTCGAGATGGCGATCGGTCTCCAGCCGAACGCCCGGCAACTTGTGGTGATTGCCGGATCTGCCGAATTCGACAAGGCATGGATCGACTCGGCGCAGGAGGACCTGATCGGTCTGCCGAGGAATATCCAGCCGACCTATCTCACGGGATTGTCGATCGATGAGTTTGTCGAACGCGTGGCAGATCTTCCGCCAGACACAATCGTCACCGTCTTGACCGTACTAAGTGATCGCACCGGTCGGAACTTCGTCCCGCGCAATTCGCTGGAGAAGATCGCAAAAGCGGCGAGCGCCCCGGTCTACGGACCATACTCCACGTATCTCGGCCATGGGGTCGTCGGCGGCAACGCGGCGACCTTCGAATCGACCGGGGCCGCCGTCGCCGGTTTGGCCATCGATGCCCTTGCCGGCAAGGCGATCACCGATGTGACCGTGCCGCAACGCTATATGGCCGATGCACGGCAGTTGCGGCGTTGGGGGCTTTCGGAAGCCGATCTTCCTCCGGGCACTGTCGTGTCCTTCAACGAAAGATCGCTGTGGCAGGAATATTGGAAGGAGATCATTGCGATTTCCGTCTTTGTCGCAGCACAAAGCCTGGTCATCGTTTCGTTGATCTTCGAGCGTCGTCGGCGGACCGCCGCGGAGGTTCAGGCGCGGCGCCGTCTGCTCGAGGTTATCCATCTGAACCAATCGGCCACTGCCGGCGCACTGTCGGCCTCGATTGCCCATGAACTCAATCAGCCGCTCGGTGCCATCCGCATCAACGCCGAAACCGCGGCCGTGATGCTTGAGAGCAAAGAACCCGACTTGAAGCTGATCAGCCAGATTCTGGCCGACATCCGCGACGACGATCAGCGCGCCGGCGACATCATTGCCCAAATGAGAGGATTGCTGAAGAAGCGAAGCGAGATCGACTGGCAGGAATTCGATCTGAACGATGTGATCCAGAGCGCCATCCACATACTCAAACCGGAGGCTGAGCGCCGAAACATCGTCGTGAGCTCGATTGCGTCATCACAGGGGTTGCCGGTTCGCGCCGATCGGGTGCACGTCCAGCAAGTCATCCTCAACCTTGCGACGAACGCCATGGACGCCATGCTCCACGCGTCGGCCACGGAGCGGAATTTGGTGTTTCAATCGATGCTGACCGGAACAAATGAAAAGGTCGAAGTGTCGATTTCCGACTCCGGCTGCGGAATCCCGAGCGACAAGCTCGGCAGCATTTTCGATGCTTTCTATACGACCAAGCCTGCTGGCACCGGGCTTGGTCTTTCGATTGCCCGTGTGATAATAGAAATCTATGGCGGCAAGATCTGGGCCGACAATCGCCCGGAGGGGGGTGCCGTGTTTCGTTTCGTCCTGCCGCTCGCGCAACGTGGATGAACCTGGTGGGCCCGACCGTTCACATCGTCGATGACGACCAGTCGTTCCGGACAGCCGTGGGGCGGTTGCTTGAGGCCTCAGGTTATCGGGTCGCGGCCTACGAATCAGGTGAAGAGTTATTGGCACGCCTCCCGAGTGGGCATGGCTGCATTCTGCTCGACTTGCAGATGCCCGGCCTGTCCGGCTTGGAACTGCAGGCTCGTCTTGCCGACATGGCGCCTTTCCTGCCGATCGTGTTCCTGACCGGCCGTGGCAATATATCGACCACCGTGCAGGCGATGAAGGCCGGCGCCTATGACTTTCTTGAAAAGCCGGCCTCGAGCACGGCGGTGCTTGAAGCCGTTAGGCGGGCGCTACAGCTTTGTGAGACGAGACGGCTGGAGCAAGATCGCGTCCAAGCGCTCCATACTCTTGTTGCTAGGCTCACACCACGGGAATCACAGGTCTTCGGCCTGATCGTTCGTGGCAAGCGCAACAAGCAGATCGCCTATGAGCTCAGCACATCCGAGCGGACCGTCAAGGCACATCGTCACAACGTCATGGAAAAGCTCGGGGCGCGCTCTCTGGCGGAGGCCGTTTCGATGGCGGAACGACTGGGCTTGCTTGAAAAAACCGCATGACTGACGTGCCGCTCATCCAGCCACTTTCCTCTTCCCCTAAGGACAATAGGCGACACCGCGATTTTGCCTCCTAATGGATTTCGTGGCCGTATTCCGCGGCCAACCGGCTCTGGAAAGGCATCACGTTGGAAACCCGACCACGCACGGTTGCTGTCGTGGAAGACAATCCGAGCATGCGAACAAGTGTCGAGCGGTTGCTGAACACCTGTGGCTTGACGACCGAGGGATACTCGTCGGCCGAAGCCTTTCTCAGCCACGCTACGCCGGCGGAGCTCGGCTGCATCGTGCTCGACATCCATCTTGCCGGCATGTCGGGCATCGAGTTGCGATACCGGCTGAAAACCGCTCATCCTAGGCTCGCGGTCATTTTCATCACGGCAATCGATGATGACGGGCTCGAACTGGAGGCGCGTAAGGTCGGTTGCGTCGCCTATCTGCACAAGCCGTTTCCCGCCGCCTCGTTGGTTGGTGCAGTCAAAGAAGCACTCGCGGGAAATGCAACCGATTGAAGGTCGGATCGCAGTCTTCCCCAAAGTACAATAGCGCCGCGAGCGATACTCCATAAAATTGCCAGTGGAAAAAAGGCCGGCGCGCCACCCAAAGGAGAGTGCCGGCAAATCCGCATTAAATGACGGACGGTGCGTTCCGGCCGAAGCGGCCAGGGACGCCGGAGGGCCCTCGGCATGTCCGCGCATTCGTTCAAACCAGTCAGGGAGAAGAAAGATGAGCGACAAGCAAGCAAATCCGCGCCGCCATCCAAACCGGCGTGACGTTCTTCTGGCGGGCGGATCCCTGCTTGCCTTAACGGCGCTGGGACCGATAACCAGCGGGGGTGCGAAAGCGCAAGCACCAGGCCCGAAGCCGAATATCCTGGTCATCTTCGGCGACGACATCGGCTGGTGGAATACCAGCGCCTACAACCGCGGCCAGATGGGATACCAAACGCCTAACATCGACCGCATTGCCGACGAAGGCGCGATCTTCACCGATCTGTATGCGCAACAGTCGTGCACCGCGGGACGCGCCGCGTTCATTACCGGGCAAAGCTGCTTCCGCACCGGCTTGCTCAAGGTCGGCCTCCCGGGCGCCAAGGAAGGCCTCTCGGACAAGGATCCGACGCTCGCCGAACTGCTCAAGCCGCAAGGCTACGCGACTGGCCAGTTTGGCAAGAACCATCTGGGCGATCGCAATGAGTTCCTGCCGACGGTTCATGGATTCGATGAGTTCTTCGGCAATCTCTATCACCTCAATGCGGAGGAAGAGCCGGAAAACCCCGATTACCCGAAGGACCCGCAATTCCGCGCCAAGTTCGGGCCGCGTGGCGTGCTTAGATGCGTTGCAACCGAAACGGATGACCCGACTGAGGACCCGCGCTTCGGCAGGGTAGGCAAACAGAAAATAGAGGACACCGGACCTCTCGACAAAAGGCGCATGGAGACCGTGGATGCGGAATTCCTGGGCGCCGCGATGAATTTCATCGATAAGAACCACAAGGCCGGAAAGCCCTTCTTCTGCTGGTTCAACGCGACCCGCATGCATATCTACACGCATTTGAAGCCGGAGTCGCAAGGCAAGACCGGGCTCGGCCTGGTGGCCGACGGCATGACGGAGTTCGACGGCATGGTCGGTCAGCTTCTGAAGCAACTGGACGACTTAGGCATCGCCGACAACACCATCGTACTGTGGACGACCGACAACGGCGCGGAGCTCTTTTCGTGGCCGGACGGTGGCTCCACGCCGTTTCATGGCGAGAAGAACACCAACTGGGAAGGCGGCTACCGAGTTCCTGGGGTCATGCGCTGGCCGGGGGTCATCAAGCCCGGTACGGAAATCAACGACATCGTCTCTCATGAGGACTGGGTACCGACTTTGGTGGCGGCCGCAGGTGAGCCGGATGTCAAGGAGAAGCTTCTGGCTGGCTATGAGGCGGCAGGGAAAACGTTCAAGGTCCATCTCGACGGGTACAATCAGCGGGAGCTCCTCGCCGGCACCGGGCCAAGTTCGCGTAAGGAATACTTCTATTGGACGGACGACGGCAATCTCGCCGGGCTGCGCTATGACCGCTGGAAGATCGTGTTTATGGAGCAGCGGGCCGAAGGTCTCGATGTGTGGCAGGACCCGTTGATAACGCTGCGCTTCCCCAAGCTGATAGACTTGCGCGCTGATCCTTTCGAGACGGCCCAGCATGTCGCCGGCGACTACGCCAGATGGCGCGTGGAGCATGCCTTCGCGCTCGTGCCTGCGCAGGCTTTCGTGGCCCGGCACCTGCAGACCTACGTCGATTACCCGCCGCGGCAAAAGCCTGGCAGCTTCGCGCTGAACGAGGTGTTGGCCAAGCTGCAGGAGGGCGGGAAACACTGACCGGTTTCTAAACTGTATCCAGGGTCGCGTCAGGCAAATAGCGGGCGCGACCTTCAGGGCGAAAAGAGGCAGGCTCAATGACGCTGGAGAAAATCCGCCCGACTGCGACGATAGCCCAGCGGGCAAAACGCGAGCTGAAGGAATATGCCCTTCTGTCCGCGTATCTGTACGTCTGCTTCGGCGCGCTCGTCCTTTACAAGATGGCGATACTTGGCAGCCACGGGGTGCATTTCTCTGCATTCGGCGTCTCGGCTATCAAGGCGCTGATCCTGGGGAAGTTCATCCTTCTCGGGCATGCCGTCAAATTGGGTGAACGATATGGACGGCTGCGGCTCGTTTCCGTCATCGCCTACAAGTCCGTGCTCTACCTTCTTTTGCTCGTCGTCCTTTCCATCGTCGAGGAAGCGATCGTCGGGCTCAGCAACGGCAGAACGATCGCCGTCACACTCGCGGACATCGGAGGCGGCAAGCTGCCAGAGCTGCTCGCCACGAGCGTGGTCATGCTGCTGATACTCATCCCCTATCTGGCTTCGAGGGAATTTGCCGTTGCACTCGGCGAGGGCCGGCTCTGGGACCTGCTGTTTGACTATCGCGACGGTCTTCATCACGACCGATCGGCGAATGTCACAGAGCGGCCAAGCACACCCAAATGATCATCCGTACGGAGACTGGTTTGACGATACGTGCCTGGCGGATGTCGATTGATAGGAGGATCAGGCCATGACCTATTCCGTATGCATCGCAAAGCACTATCTGTTGTCTGCTTTCATTCTGTTGGTGGCCGCCTGTACTGCGCAGGGTGCAGATGCGCTCCCCTCCTGGAGTGAAGGCAAGGCCAAGCAATCAATAATCTCGTTCGTCGAGCGGGTGACCGCCCAAGGCTCGGCCGATTTCGTACCCGCGCCGGAGCGTATTGCCGTCTTCGACAACGACGGCACGCTCTGGGCCGAACAGCCAATGTACTTTCAGCTTCTGTTCGCGGTCGATCGAGTGAAGGCGCTTGCCCCTCAACATCCGGAATGGGCCTCACAGGAGCCGTTTGCCTCACTGCTGAAGGGCGATCTGAAGGGAGCTCTCGCGGGCGGCGAACCGGCGATCATGCAGATCGTCATGACCACGCATTCGGGCATGACCACAGACGAGTTTGACCAGATCGTCCGCGACTGGACCTCCAGCGCCAAGCATCCGAAAACCGGGCAGCTCTACACGAAGATGGTCTACCAGCCGATGTTGGAGCTGCTGGCCTATCTCAGAGCCAACGGTTTCAAGACGTTCATTGCTTCGGGTGGCGGCGCCGACTTCATGCGCGTCTTCAGCGAAGAAGTTTATGGAATCCCACCCGAGCAGGTGATCGGCAGCAGCGGCAAGACCAAGTTCGAAATGCGCGACGGAACGCCGCTGCTGATGCGATTGGCCGAAGTCAACTTCATCGACGACAAGGCTGGCAAGCCCGTGGGCATCCACCAGCACATCGGCCGCAGACCGATAGCGGCGTTCGGAAACTCCGACGGCGACCTTCAGATGCTGCAATGGACGTGCAGGCCTCCTGGCCCGCGATTTTGCCTTTTCGTTCGTCACACCGACGCGGACCGGGAATGGTCTTACGACAGGGCCTCGTCGATCGGCCGGCTGGACAAGGGCCTCGACGAAGCCGGGATCATGAACTGGACGGTTGTCGATATGAAGAAAGACTGGACCAAGGTGTTCGCCTTCGAACCGTGATCTCCAGGCACCCGAAGCCTGCAGGAGCGAGGAAATGAGAGGTCATGACAAAGCTTGCCGATAGCGGACGAACGTCCGTAGGTTCTTCCTCGACACCCTCGCTCGACCGAGGGATGGCGTGGATACCTGGCGGCACCTTTCTCATGGGATCGGACAGGCACTACCCTGAGGAGGCGCCGGCGCACAGGGTGGCGGTGACGGCCTTCTGGATGGACATCTGCCCAGTCACCAATCGCGACTTTGCGGCATTCGTCGAGGCGACCGGCTATGTCACGGTGGCTGAGCGCCCCGTCGATCCCGCAGATTATCCGGGTGCGAAACCGGATATGCTGGCGCCGTCCTCGGTGGTGTTCAGCAAGCCCAAGACGCGTGTCGATCTTCGCAGTCACTACAACTGGTGGGTCTACGTCCGTGGCGCGAACTGGCGGCATCCTTATGGTCCTGCGAGCTCGATCAAGCGCCTACAGGATCATCCCGTCGTTCATGTGGCCTACGAGGACGCGGAAGCGTATGCCGCCTGGGCAAAAAAGGAACTGCCCACCGAGGCCGAATGGGAATTCGCGGCGCGCGGCGGGCTCGAAGCGGCGGACTATGTCTGGGGTGATGAACTGACGCCCGGTGGCAGGCAGATGGCCAACACCTGGCAGGGCGAATTCCCTTGGCAGAACCTCCGCAACGACGGCTATGAGAGAACCTCGCCTGTCGCCGCCTTTCCGCCAAATGGCTACGGCCTTTACGACATGGCTGGCAATGTCTGGGAGTGGACCTCGGATTGGTATCAGGAACACGGCAGGATCGACAGCCCGTGCTGCACGATCTCCAATCCGAGGGGTGCCAATCAAGCGGATAGCCTCGACCCGTCTCAGCCACACATTAAGATCCCGCGCAAGGTCATGAAAGGCGGCTCGCATCTTTGCGCCCCCAACTATTGCCGACGCTACCGCCCGGCGGCACGAATGGCACAGCCTGTCGACACCTCGACATGTCATGTGGGATTCCGCTGCATCACGCGCGCTGCGGCAGTTGAGGGCTAAGCGACATTCAGCACAAGTGGCCGCTTTTGCAGCACGTGAGCCTGACTCGAGCCGACTGCTGTGTCCGCTTGCTTACCCCCTTGCGGCAGTTTGTGAATAGGACAAAGTGCCGGTTTCGACCAACTTGCGCCGTTGGGCGAACAAGCTTGGACGACTGCTGTGGGTCCAGGCTGTGTGAAAACGCCGAACATGATACCCTTTGCCCATGAGTCGAGGGGGCTTCATGAAGCGGTATATCGAGGGTGTCGACAGGAGCCAGGGTACACTGCTTCCCGAACAGTTGGATGATTGGGTG
>NZ_NWTH01000033.1:0-1715 GCF_002531555.1 Sinorhizobium sp. BJ1 | reverse complement strand
CTGTGTGAAAACGCCGAACATGATACCCTTTGCCCATGAGTCGAGGGGGCTTCATGAAGCGGATATCGAGGGTGTCGACAGGAGCCAGGGTACACTGCTTCCCGAACAGTTGGATGATTGGGTACATGAGGATAGCCCAGTTCGGGTGGTGGACGTCTTCGTTGACGAGCTCAATCTGGCCGATCTCGGATTCGTGCGCTGTGAGCCAAGCAATACCGGGCGCCCAGGTTATCATCCCTCGATCCTGCTCAAGCTCTACATCTACGGCTATCTGAACCGAATCCAGTCGAGCCGGCGTCTCGAACGCGAAGCTAGACGCAATATCGAGGTGATGTGGCTGGTTTGGCGTCTTGTGCCTGACCATAAGACCATTGCCGATTTTCGACGCGACAACGGTGGTGCCATCAAGAAGGTCTGTAGCGGCTTTGTGCGGCTGTGCCGCGAGATAGGGCTTCTCGCCAAGCCGAGTGTTGCGATCGACGGCAGCAAGTTCAAGGCGGTCAACAACCGGGACCGGAACTTCACCAAGGGCAAGCTGGCGCGGCGCATGGCGCAGATCGAAGAGAGCGTTGCCCGATATCTCCACCAGATGGATAGCGCCGACCGGCAGGAGCGCGATGACATTCATGCCGCCAAGATCGAGCGCCTGCAGGAGAAGGTTGAACGGCTTCGCCAGGAGATGGTTCGGCTCAAGCAGATCGAAAAGGAGATGCTGGAAACGCCCGACCAGCAGGTATCGCTCACCGATCCCGATAGCCGGTCAATGGCGACCAGCGGCCGAGGCTCAGGGCATGGTCGGCTACAACACTCAGACCGCAGTCGACACCGAACATCACCTCATCGTCGCCCATGAGGTGACCAATGTCGGCAACGACCGGGCGCAACTTGCCAACATGGCCAAGGCCAGCAAGCAAGCTTTTGAGGCAGACCATCTCGAGGTTGTGGCGGACCGCGGTACTTCAACAGCGAAGAGGTTCTCGCCTGCGTCGAGCAGAAGATCACGGTGACCATGCCCAAGCCCATGACGTCGGGCAATCGGATCAAGGGGCTCTTCGTCAAGCAGGACTTCCGATATCTCAAGGACGAGGATGTTTATCTCTGCCCGGCCGGCGAACGGTTGATCTATCGGTACACGCGAGAAGAGGCGGACCTGATGATCCGGCGCTACTGGTCGAGCAATTGTCCAAGCTGCGCCATGAGGTCCAGATGCACGACCAGCAAGTATCGGCGCATTCAGCGTTGGGAGCAGGAGCATCACCTCGAGGCGATGCAGGCCAGGCTCGATGCTGATCCGGATAAGATGCGGCAACGCCGCGTGACCGCCGAGCATCCCTTCGGGACGATCAAATCATGGATGGGAGCCACGCACTTCCTCACCAGGCGCCTGCCGAACGTGCGCGCGGAGATGGCGCTGCACGTACTCGCCTACAATATGACCCGGGTCATGAACCTCATCGGCTCCAAGGCACTGGTGGCGGCAATACGGGGGTGAGCGCCTCGCCCATCACGATTGCATGAAACTCACTCGTCAAATGCCGATATAGAGCCAATTCGGCGTCTCGAGGGCGCTTGAAAGCAAAACCGCATACCATGACGCTTGAGCTACGCTCATATCCCACAATTGGCCATGGCATCAGCGTTTTTACACAGCCAGGGTCGCATCAGGCCGTCTACTAAAAGCGGGTCGCGATTTTTAGGATTCAGGATTGAACTAC